>NZ_JAERVL010000016.1 GCF_016745835.1 Caldalkalibacillus salinus
TTTCCCCTATAATCAAGAAAGGAAAGAACGGGATGTGTTCTTTCCTTTCTTTGTCTTATTATTACGATTGAAAAAGATAAGGTGTAAGGGACATGAATGTCTTTCGATTTGGGATAGCATATCTTGAACACCACAACCGCCTAACACCAACCCATATTGCAACCTTCAACATAATGGTCTTCTTCTTGGCCTTCCACTTGAATTTGATATATCTTCCCATCTTCTATTCCGTAGCCTTCATGTAATTCGATTGACCCATCCTCCGAAGTTAACCCCATTTGTCCAATCTCCATGTCATCCACTTCAAAAACGATCTTACCTTCATGGATGTGCCCTGCTACTTTACTCGATATATCCACCTTCATTCTTCTAGCCTCTTCTGCTGAAGGCTCATACAGGGATTGTTGTACTGCCGGATCGTTAGGTGGGTCAAGTGGCTGGTTGTCGTTGTTTTTAATTTGTTCCTGATTCATCGTTAAGATACCTCCTCCGTACCATCTCCTGATCTAACTTACGTATAGTTTGCACTGATATTTCAATTTTATAAGACGTATTCATTGCTTCTGCATTCTTTTACACATGAGTCATGTAGCGAGCGACTGGAGGAGTGGTCACACTCTTTTTATCCTTGAGTACAAGATGTGCATTGTTCAAGGCATGTTCATTTGGTTTTTTATCCAGATATGATATACTTTTATCGATAATCACAGATCCCGTGAGGTTTGTATTGTTGTACTATGATATCCTTACGTTGAAGGAGTGAAGTGTTGTGAGTGAAGCATTATCAACTTTAGAAGGCTGGTTTGCCCTACATGATTTTCGTTCCATCGACTGGGCAGCATGGAAAGCGGCTAGTGAAAATGAACGTCAACAAGCCATTGATGAGCTACTAAGCCTCCAACAAGAGTGGCTAAATACGGAGGATAAGAAAGAAGGTAGCACAGCTGTTTATACGGTTGTGGGTCATAAAGGCGATCTCGTATTCATGCACCTCCGTCCAACTTTACAGGAGCTGAATGACATTGAGACCGTATTCAATAAATCAAAGTTAGCTGAATTTACCATTCCAACATACTCATACGTGTCTGTTGTAGAATTAAGTAACTACGTGGCTTCAGACGATGTGGACCCTGAAACGGATCCATATATACAAGGTCGTCTAAAGCCTATTCTGCCTAAGACTGAACATATCTGTTTCTATCCGATGAATAAGCGCAGAGAAGGTAGCGACAACTGGTACATGCTAGACATGGACGAGCGTCGTCAAATGATGCGCAGCCACGGTATGATTGGTCGTAAATACGCGGGTAAGGTCACCCAGGTCATCTCTGGTTCTGTCGGGCTTGATGACTGGGAATGGGGCGTGACGTTGTTTGCTGATGACCCTGTCGTTTACAAAAAATTAATCTATGAAATGCGCTTTGACGAAGTCAGCGCGAGATATGGTGAGTTTGGCTCGTTTTTCGTTGGAAACCGTGCTGATGCAGAGACCCTGAAGCAGTACCTACAAGTATAAGATTTTAAATGATAGGACTGAATATGACATCCTTCATACTGTAAAGGCTGGCGCCTTAGGTGCCAGCTTTTTTATTGCTACCTTTAACGTTTGTCAATTTAATTTTTAGTGGTTATAAACGGCTTGTTATTTTGCTTTTGAACGGTACACGACGTTCACAATAATCCTCTCTAGCCAGCGCCATGGTAAGAAGTGCTTTAGTAGTACATTGCGTTTGACACCCTTTCCGATCATATACCTTAACTTGGGATTAGGGTGACTAATCACTTTAACAATCAGAGCAACCACTTCATCTACCGGTGTGGATGAAATGGCGTTTTTTTGCATTTGTTTCATCATGTTAGCCATTCCTACAGCGTAGGGACTGGTTTCTTCCTTCTCTTGATCCTGAATTGATGCCATACCCTTATCCCATATGTCCGTTTGGTACGCGCCTGGTTCAATGAGTACAACATCGATGCTAAACGGTTTCAACTCTAAACGTAAAGACTCACTGAAAGCCTCCACCGCAAATTTAGAGGAGGCATAAGGTGCCAATGCGGGAAACGCTATACGCCCGCTAATACTACTCATATTGATGATCTTCCCCTTACCCTGTTTCCGCATGAGCGGAATCACTTGACGTGTGAGCGCCACTAAACCAAAAAAATTCGTCTCAAACTGCGCTCGCCATTTTTCCATTGAAACCTCTTCGATAAAGCCGCCTATAGCCGTCCCTGCATTGTTGATAAGAACATCGATGCCCCCAACCGTTGAGTGTATATCCTGCACAACCTGGTGTACCTCGGTTTCATTGGTCACGTCAAGCTCTTTGAGGATCAGTCTGTGTAAAACGCCCTCCTCTTCAGCTTGTGTAACAAGCTTGTCCTTACGTTGTAGAGACCGCATCGTGGCAATCACCGTATAACCTTGTTTGGCAAGTGCAATCGCCGTGACGAGACCGAATCCACTAGACGTTCCTGTTATGAGTATGTTTGTCAATTTACACGTCTCCTTATGATGAGAACAAACGACCTTTTAATCACTATCATAGCAAAGCAGCCCCTTAAATGAAATGATATCTGAAAAAGCTTGGCGAACTAGGTCCACCAAGCTTTATCAAACACTCCTATCCTATAGATGACGTTTGGTTATATCTATATCTTGAATACCCTTTGAGTTGGCGATGTAAGCCTAGGGGTACGGATGTGTTAAATTAATAAGCGTTTCATATTAGATCTTAACAAAATGAGAACTTAACAGAACTCATCCACAAGCCCTTTGATTTTTTCTGAAGAGAGGTTAAGGTCTTGATGAACAATAGGATTGTCATCAAAATCAGGTATTTGGTCTGTGAAGGATGGCTCGTGATCCTGATATATCACACCTGTAACAAGCCCATTGTGTTCGATCAATTTCTGCATGGCCATGCCTAGGTTTGAAGGATCATAGGCCTCTTCATCCTCTAATTTAATAATGTTCTCCTTGAAGAAGTCATATGTGTTCACTTTGTTATATGTGACACATGGACTAAATATATTGATAAGGGAGAATCCTTTATGCTGTATGCCTTTTTCAATCAGAGAAACAATGCCCTTTAGGTCTCCAGAAAAACCCTGGGCTAAAAATCCAACACCTGAAGATAAAGCAAGCTGCATGGGTTGGGTTTGTTTCTCCATCGCACCGCTTGGCGTACTTTTCGTCATGAATCCTTTTCGGCTTCTTGGTGACGTTTGTCCTTTTGTGAGGCCGTACACTTGGTTATCCATGACGATGTAGGTCATATCTATATTACGACGCATGGCGTGGATGGTGTGTCCCATCCCAATCGCATAGCCGTCACCGTCCCCTCCTGAAGCAATGACGGTAAGCTCAGGGTTCGCTAGCTTAACGCCCTGTGCGACTGGCAGGGCTCGACCGTGTACACCATGGAATCCATAGGCATTCACGTACCCTGATATTCTACCGGAACAACCGATTCCGGACACGACGGCTAGATGTTCAGGATTCAAATCTTGTTTGGCTGCTGCACGCTGAATGGCTGCCTGTATGGAGAAGTGTCCACACCCCGGGCACCAATTGGGCTTTACATCGTTACGGAAGTCTTTGAACGTTGTTGCCATTCTTTCATCTCCCTTAATTTAGTCTCTATTTCTAGTGGGTAAAACGGTTCACCATCATACTTGAGAAGGTTTTTGGATTCTGGTAGATCATTGATTAATTGGTGTGTCAGAGCTGATAACTGTCCTGTTCCGTTGTTCTCTATAAAGAGGATATGCTGCGTACCCTCAATATAAGGCTTAAGCTCTTCTGTAGGGAACGGCAGAACCACCTTCACATGCGCGTGAGTTATGTTATAGCCTTGTTCCTGAACCCGCTCAATCGCCTCGCGAATAACGCCTTTGGACGATCCCCAAGCGATCACGAGGAGATCACTCTCTTGATTGCCTTGTACTTCAACGCCGTTTGATACTTTAACATGTTCCATTTTTCTGAGACGTTTCCCCATCATCTTTTTCCTGTTCACTTTGTCTTCCGATGGACGCCCCACTTCACTATGTTCAACCCCCGTCACGTGATGAAGTCCTTGTGGTGTCCCTGGAAGTACACGTGGTGACACACCGTCTTCTGCATCTTCGAAGCGCTTAAATTGTTCATAACGTGTTTCAGGGGCTTGGGATTCTAACGCTTCGACATCGATATCCGCTTTGTGTGGCAATGGCTTTAACTTACCTCGCTCAATCTGAGGGGGTTCAGGCTCGATATAGTTCACTGATTGGGTCGCCTGTGATAAGGCCAAATCCGTTAATAGTACAACGGGACATTGATACGTCTCTGCCAGATTAAAGGCGCGGATCGTGTCGTAGTAACACTCCTCTGCTGTACTTGGGGCTAAGACTATTTTAGGAATTTCTCCATGGTTTCCATATAAAGCAGAGAACAAGTCACTTTGTTCATGCTTGGTTGGAAGACCCGTACTTGGCCCCCCACGTTGGGTGTTCACGATGACTAAAGGGGTTTCTGTCATACCTGCCAATCCCACGGCTTCCATCATGAGGGCAAAACCTGGACCGGATGTGGCCGTCATTGTGCGTGCTCCTGCATAAGCGGAACCAATGGTCATGTTAATGGCACCGATCTCATCTTCTGTTTGTAGGACAATCCCACCGAGTTGTGGCAGTTTCTTCGCTAAGTATTCCATGATATCTGTTGCGGGTGTAATAGGGTAGGCATACATCGCACGGCAACCAGCTGTGACAGCACCTAGTCCTATGGCATCATTACCTGTCATCAGCATGCGCTTGCTTTGAGGCACGTCGGGTAAAGAAAGATCTTGTTTGAGTGTGACGTTTTCCATTACGTAGTCATAGCCCTTTTGAATGGCTTCGGTGTTCATCTGGACGACTTTTTCACCTTTTCGTTCAAAACGCTGCGCCATGATAGAGAGAAACACATCCGGTTTGACGTTCACTAATGCAGCTGAAGCACCCACGGCAACCATGTTCTTAACCAGTTTTGTACCGAGCTCTTCAGCTGTTTTCATTATAGGCACTTGAATCAACTGTACGCTATGATTCTCAGGAAGTTCTATATCAAGGGAGGTATCACATAGAATGACACCGCCATCTCGGAGTTTATCTATGTTGACATCGACTGTTTCCTTGTCGAAAGCGACTAGAATGTCAATTTCGTCTGCATTAGCTAGACTTTCGTAAGGACTAATACGCACACGATAATTGGCGTGCCCTCCTATGATCCTAGATGAGTTAGTGAAATAACCATAAATGCAGTAGCCTAGACGACTCAGTCCTAAAGCGAATGTTTCACCGCTAGAGCTGAAGCCATCCCCTTGTTGTCCCCCTACCATCCATGTAATCGGTTTCATTAGGGTTCTCTCCTTTTGATTGATCTTGTGTCATTTTTGTTATATTTATTGTATGAGATAACAACTCATCTTTCCAATATATTATTTAGATAAAAACAATCTAATTGTGATATGATTACATTATCGTTATGCTGGACCACTCGTTATTCTTGACGACTCTTTTCAATAATTTTGACTTTTTATGTTAACGCTTATCTTTTTTATAGCTCAACGCTTTCTTACCCTTGCTTATTGCTTAGTTTTCTCTGTTTAAGAAAGAAGGATATTTGAACAGGTACGACCGATCGGAGGCGAAAAGTATGGAGTTTAGACAGTTAAAATATTTTATGGAAGTCGCTCGTAAAGAACATGTCACTCAAGCGGCCGAAGAACTACATATTGCTCAATCGGCGATCAGTAGGCAAATTGCTAATTTGGAAAATGAATTGAATGTTCAGTTGTTTATCAGAGAGGGACGTAATGTGAAGCTAACACCTATGGGTAAAGTATTTCTTAAGAGAGTGGATCGTGCGATGAGTGAAATCGATCTTGCGCTACAGGATATACGGGAATTTCTAGATCCTGAGCGTGGGGAAATCAGGGTCGGATTTCCTCATAGCCTAGCTGCGTACACCTTACCTCGGGTTGTATCCGAGTTTCGTAAGGAGCACCCCAATGTGCGCTTTTTGCTACGACAAGGGATGGTCGATCAACTTTTGGAGGACCTTGTAGACGGGGACATTGATTTGGCGCTTGTATCTCCCGTACCGGAGGATAACCCTGAGGTACAAGGGCATATTCTTTTTACTGAGGAGATGATTGCCATCCTACCACCGCAACACCCATTGGCCGGAAGTAAAAGTTTGCGCTTGGAGCAGCTTCGTTCTGAACCTTTCGTGGTTTTCCGCTCTGGATTCAAACTGAGAACAATCGTCATGGATGCTTGTCAGAGAGCCGGATTCACACCCAAAATCGCGTTTGAAGGGGAAGAGACGGACACGATAAGAGGGCTCGTAGCGGCTGGTTTAGGTGTGGGCTTATTACCCGCCATCTCCCTAAGAGAAAGTGGCCCCATTAATCCTGTTCACGTTTCCATTAGTGAACCTAAGGTCACACGGACAGTAGGGTATGCCACGTCAAAATCGAGAAAGCTCAGTCCCACTGACGAAGTGTTCCAAGAGTTCTTATGGGGGTTTTACAATAAGGGGTCGTAGTGAGAGGTGAAGAAGACTGCGCTAAATGAAAATAGGAACAAGCGCCTAGCGTTGCTAGTGGCGAGGCTTAACGTGCGTGTGTGTCGTTGTTCCTTCTGATTCAGAACTGTTCTGACTTTTCGTTTGTTCGTTCAGCATCTTTTCTTCAAGCACTTTGGCTTCTTGTGCTTCTTTCTGTGATGCCTTAATGATAAAGATCATCGTAAACATCGCGACCACGAGTGTCACTAATAAGAACGCTACAGCCGGGAGATACTCCAATTTATTATCAGGAAAATATAAAAACTCCATTCCCATAATGTACACGACCTTTCATCTTGCTTAATGATGTCATTTATTTACTACTAGTACTAGTGTATCAGGTCTGATATGAATTGTCTCGTCCTATTTGTGAAAAGATGAGCATATGAGTCCTAAATCCATGCTTCCTCCAGCGTTTGAACTCATTCAACATACATTTTTTAGTACTCATAAATATCACGCTTAAGTTCATTCTAAAACCAAAGACATACTTGGAGGGAGACTTAAAATGGATCATCATTTGCCTGCATTACTGATTAAAACTGGATTAATTACAGCAACCTTAGTGGTTTTATTTACATTGTTTAATGAATTTCCCTTTGTTAATACCGTCGTATTATCTTTACTGACTGTCGGTGTTTCATATGTTGTCGGAGACTTGTTTATATTGCCGATGACCAACAATATGATTGCCACGTTGGCTGATATTGGACTGTGTACGTTTAAACTATGGTTTATCGGTTCTTTCGTTTTGGGTGCTTTCGTTCCGTTCACATTGGCTTTATTAGCGGCGATTATCATCGGTGTGGGTGAATACTTCTTCCATCAGTACATGAAATCACAAGTACTTCAAGAGAATACCGCTTCATAGGACAGAAAAAGGGACCCCTTATGAAGGAAGTCCCTTTTCTTCTAGGTATTTTATGATTGCGTATCAGCCAAAAATCGCCCCACGAATGCGCTCGTTCTTTCGTGCTGAGGATTCTGCAGTACTTGCTCTGGTTTACCCTGTTCGACGATGAGCCCCTGATCAATAAAAATGACACGGTCAGCAACATCTCTTGCGAAGTCCATTTCGTGTGTGACGAGTATCATCGCCATTTCGCCTTCCTTGGCGATATCTTTAATCACGTTAAGCACTTCTCCTACCAGCTCAGGGTCTAGGGCAGATGTCACCTCATCAAATAACATCACTTTTGGTCTCATCACGAGCGCACGTGCGATGGCCACACGCTGCTGTTGTCCTCCAGAAAGCTGTGAAGGGTAGGCGTCCAGCTTATCTTCTAACCCCACCTTTGCCAGCATTTCTTTTGCTCTTTCAATGGCCTCTTCCTTAGGAATTTTGAGGACATGTACGGGGGCCTCAATACAATTCCTGAGTACCGTCATGTGCGGAAATAAGTTAAATTGCTGAAAGACCATCCCAATATTTCCTCTGACTTGACGTAAGTGCTTCTCGTCTGCCGGCACGAGCTGACCATTTTCTTCTTTGTGCCACAATGGCACACCATCAACATAAATCACCCCGGCCGTCGGTTTCTCTAAAGTCATTAACATTCTAATCAAAGTGGTTTTACCTGAACCACTGGGACCAATAATGGCTACTTTTTCGCCTGGTGCAATGTCAATACTGATATCTTTTAATACTTCAACGTCGTCGAAGGATTTTTTAACATTTTCATAACGGACCAAGGGTTCTGCTGTCTCTTTCACACTTTGCGTATCCGTCGTCTCTTGGTCTTTTATCGGCAGTGATTCACTCACATTGTCACTTCCTCTCTGGTTAATTTCTTCTTCTTACTAAATCGTTGACCCATTCTAGCCTCTAGTCGTCGTACCAAATAAGCAGAAGGATAACTTAAGGCAAGGAAGAGTAATCCGACGATGGTAATAGGTTCTATATACCTCCACTGTGCTGATCCTAACGTTTGGGCCACATACATCATTTCCGCGACCGAAATCGACATCAGCATCGGGGTCTCTTTAAACATGACAATGAGATAGTTCCCGAACATGGGGATCACAGGAGGAATCGCTTGCGGGAGGATGACCTTTGTCCACGTATGATAACGGGAGAAATTAAGTGATGTGCTCGCTTCCCATTGTCCCTTAGCGATTGAATCAATACCTGAACGGTAGATCTCGGATAAGTACGTACTATAATGAAGGCCTAACCCAATTACCCCAGCTACCATTGGCTCTAGAGTAAGACCAATAACAGGAATCTGTGGTAAAGCAAAGAATATAAAAAATAGTTGGACAAGTAAAGGTGTACTTCTAATAAACTCGATAAAGCCAATCACCGGATAGCGGATAACGGCCTGTTTACTTCTCCGTCCTAGGGCCAATATGAGGCCAACGATTGCAGCGAGAATAAACCCTAATATTGTTGCCGAGAAAGTAATCCAAATCGCATCGAAAATAAGCGGAAACACTTCAAACGCATACTCCCAGTTCCATAATTTATCTCTATCCATTATGCACTCTCCCTCCCTACTGAAGCTTTCTTCTCAAGCCAACGAGCCATCAAAATGAGCGGAAGGGCGATCAAAAAATACATAAATAAAAGTAAGGTATATAATTCTAGTTGTGCTCCAGTGCTAGGTATAAGGACCTCTTTCACAATATATGTGACGTCTTGAATCCCAATGAGCACAACCAATGCAGTACCCTTTAACATTTCGATACTGATATTACCAAACCCAGGGAGCATGAGCTTAAAGGCTTGTGGAAGAATGACGTTTTTCATTCTCTGAAATCGACTCATATTGAGTGCAATAGCAGCCTCTGTCTGGCTTTTGGGTATAGACACAATCGCACCCCTTACGATTTCCGATGCGTAAGCACCATAGTTCATGGCGAGTGCAATCACACCAACCAATAAAGGAGGTAGACTCACGCCAAAAAATGGTAGCACGTAAAAGAACCAAAATAGTTGTACAAGAAGGGATGTCCCTCTAAAGAATTCAACATATGTTAAGGTGATAACCCTCACAAGTTTAAATCGAGATAATCGGCCAAATCCAGCAATAAAAGCGATAATAAAACCTAATATCGATGCGTATATAAGTAGCTGTACTGTTACGCCTGCTCCTTTTAATAAAAGCAGCAGGGCATCAGATGAAAGCAGTGTCATCACATCCTTGGATCTTTTTATTTGTCATTCTTGTTAGACAAGGATTCCCTAGAGACAAATCCCTAGGGAGCCTTTCAACCTTATTCTTATTCAGCGGGCGCACAAAGGCTTTCGGTTGTCACATCCCCTGGAAGTTCCTCTTCTGTGAATCCAAATTCTTCGTAAATTTCAAGTAATTCTCCGCTGTCTTTCAGTTCTTGCAGACCTTCATTATAAGCCTCTACGAAATCCGTATCTTCATGTCTGAATACAGCAGAACCGTAGCCTCTGATACTCTCACCGTCAATAACAGGCTGTGTGAAGTCCATCACTCTTTCAATACCTTCATCGCCATGTGTATCTAATACCTGTTGTAGAGATGGCCCTGTCATCGTGATGGCGTCCACTCTACCAGCTTTTAGGGCTTCAATCGCAGAAGCGTTATCCGATACGCTTTGAATCTGACCATCAGCAATGCCCATATCTTTGAGATACGTCTCTTCAATGGCGCCCGTCATAATACCAATAGTAGCGTCAGGGTTATCAATGATATCTTCATAGCTGTTTAAGTTGAGAGGATTACCCTCCTGAACAGCTAACCCTTCCCCGATACTATACTCAGGCTCTGCAAAAGTCGCTTGTTCACAACGATCAGGCGTGATATACATGCCTGCCGTCACCACATCAAAGCGTTCTGCTTGTAATCCTGGGATTAAAGAACCAAATTGTGCTAATGTTCCATCAACCTCTTCTATGCCTAGTTTAGCAAAGACAGCCTTTGCTATCTCAACGTTTAATCCAGTCAATTCGCCTGATGAAGTGGCATAAGCGTAAGGACGTTCGTTGGCAAAACCAACGTCAACAAAACCTCTCTCCTGTGCTCTCTCTAATGTCGTTACATCTTCGCTTCCTTCTCCATTTCCTTCATCAGCATCTCCACCTGCGGGTTCACCACCACAAGCTGCAAGGGTTAAAATCATCATGATGCTCATCAAAAGTAGTTTCCAGCTGTTTCGATTAAAGTACGACATGTTTCTCCTCCTCGATTTTTTATATTTCTATGTCTTGGGGGTGTATGTCTTGCTGATTTAACCTTGCAGGTTAAAACAAACGACCTTGGGCTCTGTCATTTCTTGAATACTACTTTTCACTCCTTCACGACCTAGTCCAGAGCCTTTTACTCCGCCAAATGGCATCGCATCGATTCTGAAGTCACTACTGTCGTTTATCATAACCCCACCAACGTCTAGTTGATGTATGGCTTTATACGCTAGTTCTATGTTACTAGTGAAGATTCCTGCCTGAAGGCCATAATTTACATTATTTGCTTGTCGAATCGCGGCGGAAATGTCGTGAAACGGCACGAGCACAACGACTGGGCCAAAAATTTCTTCTTGAGCCAGACGACAATCGTGGGGGACATCCGTGAGGACAGTGGGTTCAAAATAAGCCCCTTTTCTTCTTCCTCCGCAAAGCAGCGTGGCTCCTTTTTCAAGCGCTTCGTTCACCCATACTTCGACACGCTGTGACTCTTGCTCTGTAATAAGAGGTCCCATATCACTCTTTTCATCCAGTTTATCTCCAATCCGATACGAGCGAGTGCGAGCAACAAATTGTAACGTAAACGCGTTTATAATCGATTCATGGACAAAAATACGTTGCACACCGATACAATTTTGCCCTGCTGCCCAGAAAGCTCCGGATACGGTGGACCCTACAGCTAAATCTATGTCTGCATCTGCCATGACCAAAGTAGGGGCATTAGAACCGAGTTCCATACTCAGTTTTTTTAACCCTGCTTTATGACTAATCTCAGTTCCTGTTTCCAACCCGCCCGTAAACGAAATCATACGGACGTCCGGGTGTGAAATGAGCTCGTCGCAGATCGTGGAGCCTGACCCTGTAATGACGGTCAGGATTTTGGGAGGTAAGCCTGCTTCTAGCATAATTTCTGCAAGAGCCAGGGCACTCAGAGGAGTAAAAGATGCTGGTTTAACGATAATGGCATTTCCTGATGCAATGGCCGGGCCTATTTTATGAGCCACCAGATTCAACGGGTCGTTAAAAGGGGTGATCGCGCCGATAATGCCGATGGGAAAACGATAGTAATGTCCCACTCTATGATCTGCACCTGGCATCTGATCAAATGGAATCGTTTCTCCTTGTAAACGTCTGGCTTCTTCTGCACTTATCCTTAAGGTGTGTACACATCTTTCAACTTCTTTTCTCGCTTCGCGAATCACTTTGCTCCCTTCACGAGCGATGAGAAGGGCGAGTTTATCTTGTCGTTTCTCAACTAAATTCGCTGCTCGGTTAAGAATTGTCATGCGTTCATGTACGGCGAGGTTTTTGGATATCTCAAATCCTTCCTTGGCTTTTTCTATGGCGTTTAACATATCCTGTTTGCTTGCGGATGGCACAGTGGCGATAATATCTTGATTATGAGGATCTTTGACTTCTATCACGCTTTTACGAGATACCCACTGACCTCCGAGCAGCATCTTCTGTCCTTCTACTTGTGTCCTCATCAGAACTTCACACCTTTCTATTCAGTATGAGTGTCAGTTAGATTTGATCACGTAGTATGTTTAACAGATCTATGAACAGTGCGTATCCCGTTTCTTTTTTCCCTGCGCCTGCGCCAACTAGGGTAACGTCACCTGACATGTCACATGTGTACGTGATGGCGTTCTTAGGTCCCATAATAGCAGCCAAGGGATCTTCTCTATCCACCTCGACCAGCTGGACGGAGGCGTTGATCTCTCCGTCCTCCACCATGAGATCGGCGAGAAGCTTGAGCCGCTTTCCTTTCTCCGCAGCATTTTTTATATCCTTTAGCGTCATACCAGATAAACCACTCACATGTACGTCATCAGCCGTGATAGCATGACCTAACACGACCTGGGCTAGAATCATCACTTTATACATCACATCGTAGCCCTCTACATCACTGGTAGGATCAGCTTCAGCGTACCCTCGTTCTTGCGCTTCGGTTAAGGCCTCATCATATGCTAGGCCTTCTTCCATCCGCGTCAGTATATAGTTTGTTGTTCCGTTCAATATCCCCCTTATGCGCTTGATACGGTTGCCAGCTAAAGACGTGATTGGCATTCTTAACGCCGGGGTGCCACTCATCACTGTCCCTTCGAATCCCCACCGAACATCATTCGCTTGTGCTAATTGCGACAATGATTGATAAGCGAGGGCGACGGGACCTTTGTTACTCATCACCACATGTTTGCCTGCCTCAAAAGCAGTCTCACAGTGGGCAATGGCCGGTTGCCCTGTCTTCACATCCGTGTACGCCACCTCTATAATGGTTTGGGCGTTTGTTTGCTGTATTGTTTGTATACTATTTAATCCACGTATAAGGCCTTCTTTCTGTGGATATGAATCAACGGTTCCCTCCCGTTGTACGAGCTTTAATAATGTCTGAATATCCAGACCATCAGGATGGTATACAGATCCCTTATGTGTATCGGAAATGGCGACAATTTTACAATTGATCCCCGTTTCCTCTGCCAACCAGCCTTGGCGTTGCTCAAGAATCTCGGCAAATCCTTGACCGACCGTACCAAATCCTATCAGCGCGAGTTTATGCTCCATCGACTGTCACTCCCTTCGATTCCCCTGAGATACTATGGCCCTTGCCCTGTAAAAACCACTTTACCGTTTCAGTTAGAATCGCCGCTCCAATTGGAAGACAGTCTTCGTCAATATCGAAATCGGGAGCATGTAAGTCACGAACATGGCCGTCCTGCAAGGCGCAACCTAAGAAAAACATAGCCCCAGGAACTACCCTTGTCATATACCCGAAGTCTTCTCCGCCTAAACCAAATGGCGCAAACTTTTTTTGAAAGTTTGGATAAATGCTTTGAATAACTTTTTGTAATAAAGTATTCATACTAGCGTGGTTGTAAAGGGCGGGCTCCCCTCTTTCAATAAGAAAAGTGTAGTCACCACCTAGTGATCGGGTGAGTGAAAAAGCTTTTTCTACTTCACTTATGAGTTGTTCTCTCACATCTTGCCCATAACTCCTGATCGTGCCCGAGATGTTGACCTCCGTCGGAATAACATTGCTCGCCGACCCCGTTTGTATCTGAGTCACGCTTACAACGGACGGTTCCATAGGCGTGACTCTCCGTCCAACAATGCTCATCAAGGACTGCAGTACCGGTCCCAGCATTCGAATCGGATCGTGACTCAAATGGGGATAGGCGGCATGCCCACCCGTCCCTATGACTGAGCCATGAAATATATCAACATTGGCCATACTATAACCGTCATTCAGCTGGACATGGCCTACCGGTTCCCACGGGCACATATGGAGAGCTATCACGGCATCTACATCTTCAAGCACCCCTTCTTGGATCATGTATGGGGCACCGGTTAATCCCTTGTCATCCGGGTTTTCTTCCGCAGGTTGAAAGATGAACTTCACTGTTCCTTCACATGAGTGCTGCTTAAAAGCTTCTGTTAGTAATTCAGCAGCACCGAGTAAAATGGTCGTGTGGGCGTCATGACCGCAAGCGTGCATCACACCACTGTTTTGTGACCGATAACTCACGTCGTTTTGCTCTTGTATTGGTAGGGCATCCATATCGGCACGTAGCGCGATGGTTGGGCCTTCGCCACGTGATAATCGTCCCACGACGCCAGTCTTAGCAACATCAGTGGTCACTTCCATTCCAAGATCACGTAGGGCTTGAGCGACTGTTTTAGCTGTATTTATTTCATTGAAACTTAATTCTGGGTGTGCATGTAGAGCTCGACGAATAGACACGAGCTTTTCTTTTAATTGCTGAGCTTTTTGGGCTGTTTCATGCATGGTCACTTTCGATCCCTCCTCCACACACTCAAGACTCTGCAACAGATGTTTCATTTGTTTTTTCTTTCAATTGTAAGGGTAGCTGGTCTAAGGCTTGCTTAAGATCAGCAATGAGGTCCTCTGCATCTTCTATACCGACCGAGTAACGGATAAGCCCTTCAGGAATACCTACGGCTTGCATTTCCTCTCTCGTACACTCAACATGACTCGTGGTGCGTGCCGGACCTGCAACTGTCTCTACTGCCCCAAGGTTAGCGGCGAGATGTGCCAATCTCAGCAACGGCAGATATTGTTTTGTGGCCTCGAGCCCTCCTTTCAAGGCAAAGCTGAGCATCCCACCATACCCGTTCATTTGCTTGGTGGCCACGTCATGATGAATATGAGTTTCGAGTCCAGGATAATAGACATCCGTCACACTTGGGTGATCTTTTAGAAATCTGGCTATTTTCATGGCACTTTCATTTTGTCTTTCAATACGTAACTGAAGTGTTTTCATTCCTCGCAGGAGTAAATAAGCGGCGTGAGGATCTAAGGTCGCTCCGTTGATTTCACGGTAATGGTAGACGCGCTCTACGAGTGCCTCACCTCCCACAATGACACCACCTAAGGCGTCGGCATGCCCACCCAAGAATTTCGTCGCACTATGAATGACAAGATCTGCTCCTAAAGTCAAAGGATTCTGATTGATGGGTGTGGCAAAGGTGTTATCGACCACGACTGTGGCACCCACCTCATGCCCCGCTTGAGCTAACCTTGCAATGTCCATAATTTTGACTGTGGGATTCGTTGGCGTTTCTAAATAGAGTACTTGGCAGCCTTTAGCCACTTCTTTTTCTATCGCTTCATAATCAGTCGTATCACACAGGGTCACATCGACATTGAATTGAGGTAGAAACTCCGTAAAGATTTTATTCGTCCCGCCATAAGTGTCTTTAATAGACACCACACGCTTACCTGGCGCCAATAACGTGAAGAGGGTATTACTTATGGCCGCCATCCCCGTTGAAAAGCTCGTCGCCGCTTCTCCTTTTTCTAAAAGTCGCACCTTCTCCTCGAATACCTTGACTGTGGGGTTGGTGTTCCGACTGTATATATGGCCAAACGCTTTCCCTTGAGCAACTTCATGCCAATAATTGAGATCATCATAACCATAAGACACACTATGAACGACCGGTGTTTGAGTGGCCCCCTGGACCAAATATTCCCCTTCTCCGGCCCATACCGAACGTGTACTCATGCGATCACTTTCATGTAATGGTGTATTCACGTTGTTATTTTCATGTATACGCATGCAAAATGCCCTCCTTATCTATCTTCTAGTGTCAATCCCACTCCTTGTGCTTTCAACTTCTGATAGGCCAACAGTGCGATGGCTGTGTCCTGTACGCCGGTCCCTGTTAAATCACAGACGGTGATCTGTTCCTCAGACGTTCTGCCCTGTATGTCCCCACTCGTGATTTGGCCTAATTCTGTAGCTGCATGAGACGCTGGGAAAATGCCTAATCGATCGGCGTGGTGCCACTCCCCTATCCTTAAAGATTGTGACTTATCATCACAGACAAAAAGATCAGCTTGCTTCAAAATGTACGGGTCAAGCTCTTGTTTATGCTCCGCATCTGACCCCATCGCGGTAATATGCACCCCCGTGTGCAGGTCTTCTGCACGTAATAGGGGTTGATCGGATGGTGTAGCCGTCATCACAACTTGACTCTGACGTAACACTTCGCTCGGTGAGGAGGCGAGAACAACGTCTAATTGGGGTTGATCTCGTGTTAACTTTGAACGTAAAGCGAGTGCTCTCTCCTCGTTTCGATTATAGAGATACACTTTTTCAATCGATCTCACGAGTTGTAGCGCTTTGAGCTGTTCATACGCTTGAGTACCGGCACCCACAATCCCCGCCACTTGTGCTTTCTTCGGGGCTAAGTATTTTGCTGCCACGGCACCTGCTGCAGCAGTCCGAACCGTTGTCAGATAGCCTTGATCGAATAGCAAGGCTTGAGGCACACCCGTCTGCGTGCTGACTAAGAGCATTAACCCATTGCCACTCGGTAGACCTAAGGCGTAATTGTTAAAAAAGCCTGAAGACACTTTGATTGCAAAAGCTGGATGGTCCTTCATGTACGCCGACTTCACATCCACCTCACCGTCATGCTCTGGTACATCCACCCGCATGATAGGCGGCATACGCACCTGCTTTCGATGTAACGCCGTAAAGGCATTTTCAATAGCCCATATCACCTCTTGGTCTAGGCTTACTACGGACCTAATGTCTTCTTCACCAAAGACAATCAACTGTCTCCCCCCTTGAACTTAAACCCCGAGATCGTTAATCCTTGACGAACAACTGTCGTGGAAAATTGGTTAACGTTTCACACCCTTTATCCGTCACACGGAACGCTTCACTCAGCTCCATGCCATAATTGTCAAGCCAAATCCCAGGAATGAGGTGAAAGGTCATATTCGGTTGCAAAACGGTTTTATCTCCTTTACGCAGACTCGCCGTCCGCTCACCCCAGTCCGGTGGGTAACTGAGGCCGACTGAATAACCAATGCGTGATTCTTTAATAAATCCACTTTTCTCAATGCTTTTGTTCCACACAGCCTCAACCTCTTCACACGTCATGCCCGGGCCAATGCGTGCCAGGGTTTCATTGAGGCCCTCGATGACCACTTCAGCTAAATCCTTTATATTTTGTGGTGGATCCCCAATCATGACGGTCCGTGCCATAGGCGCATGATATCTACGGTAACAACCAGCTAACTCAATGATGACCGGATCACCTTCTTTGTAGGGCTGCTCGGTCCAAGTCAGATGTGGCGTTGATGTCCTTTCTCCTGAAGGTATAAGTGGGACGATCGCTGGATAATCCCCTCCAAACTCGGTGGTCCCACTGATTTGAGCCTCGTAGACTTGCCCGACTACATCGCACTCCCTCACCCCTTCGGCAATAGCATCGATCCCGACTTTCATGGCGTTTTCCACTATCGCCGCTGCCCTTTTCATATACGTGATTTCTGTGTCGGATTTAACAATGCGCACTTTATTGACAAGTGATGTGGCATCGAGAAAGGTGGCCTTCGTTAGCTGTTTATTTAAGGTGTCAAAGCACTTTGCTGAGAAATAATAGTTATCTAATTCTACTGCTATGCACGCGTTCTCTACCTTCTCCTCCCGTAGAATATCTGCTACAAAATCATAAGGATGCTTCTTTAGAGACTGGACGTAGTCGTCCGGGTAAGGAACGATGTGACTGGGGTCAAGCCAGGTGGTGATCTTGGCCGCATTGGCATCCATATGCCTACCAACCCATATCGGTTGGTCCGCCTCTAGTAAAACAATCAATAGTTGATGAACATAAAAGGACCACCCGTCATACCCAGACAAATAATTCATATTCGCTGGATCTGAGACGAGCAAAACGTCCATGCCCCTTTCTGACATCACCTCTTT
The DNA here is from genome assembly GCF_016745835.1 of Caldalkalibacillus salinus. Lineage (NCBI taxonomy): Bacteria > Bacillati > Bacillota > Bacilli > Caryophanales > Bacillaceae > Caldalkalibacillus > Caldalkalibacillus salinus. The sequence goes on from NZ_JAERVL010000016.1 coordinate 17,993, forward strand.
CACTCTATTTAACCGATATTGATACTCAGAAATTTCAAACGCGTGCACACCTAAACACCCCCTACACAAATTTTGTTCTTGATGTATGCAACTACTCATATGGTACGTAATAGGACCGGGGCGTTGTAACATGCAAAGTGTATGAAATTACAAGGAACTTTTTATACACGTTGTAATATAAAGTTTTTTCAAAATATATTGATAAATAATCATTGTCGGTCAGGAGGAGGAGACAAAGGAGGTAAGCAAAGTGAGCCAAGAAGCATCGGCGTATACCAACTTCCCCTCTGTACAGGACGTTTGGTTCGCCAAAAAAAGGATCTCCCCGCTTGTTAAACCCTCACCACTCATCTATTCACCCGTGGTGTCGGCGCAAGTGGGAGCTGAGGTTTACATTAAGTTGGAAACCGTTCATCCCACTGGTGCGTTTAAGTTAAGGGGGGCAACAAACAAGATATTGAGCTTGTCTCAAATCGAACGAGAGAAAGGGGTCACCACATACTCAACAGGGAATCACGGTTTAGCCGTCGCTTACGTGGCTCGTCAGCTTGGTATTCCAGCTGTGATCTGTGTATCTCATAACGTCCCCCAAGCTAAAATTGATGTGCTAGAACGTTCGGGGGCGACGTTAGAAGTGAGCGGTCATAGCCAGGATGAAGCAGCGGAAAACTGCCATATCCTTCAATCTGAGCACGGTCTCACACTGATCGAACCATTTGACGACCCTCATGTCATCGCAGGTCAAGGCACCATGGGTCTAGAAATCTTAAATGATCTTCCCTCAATTAATAAGGTATTGATCCCTCTCTCTGGTGGAGGATTACTCGCAGGGATTGCACTCGCATTAAAAACGAACGTCCCTCATATTCATATTACTGGCGTTTCTCCTACAGCTTCGCCTGTCATGATACGAAGCATTGAGGCAGGACGGCCTTTACAGTTAGAAGAAAAAGAAACACTAGCAGATAGTCTTCTAGGTGGCATTGGGTTAACCAATCGACTAACCTTTCCTCTCGTGCAACGTTTTATGGACGGTAGTGCTTTGGTCTCGGAGGAAGAGATTTTGCAGGGGCTCTCTTATATGTTTAAGCACCACAAAATGGTTGTTGAAGGGGCGGCTGCAGTAGGGATAGGCGCCCTCCTCTGTGGACATCTACCCGTTGAAAAAAATGATAAGGTCGTCGTGATCATTAGTGGGAATCAGGTCGATTCAGAGGTCTTTTTGCGTTTTGCTCAATCCCCAACCCTTACGAGCCACGAACGTAAAAAAAGTCCTTAAAAAGGAGGGCTATTATGTCTATCACCGTTGCGGATATCCTAGACCTAGAGCTATTATCTTCCCAGCATGTGGTGTGCTCAGGTGCTGACGCTGTCAGTCATATCCCCGTAGAGGGAGTTTCTGTGATAGAAATACCTGTAGAAGACTTCATACGCCCTCATGAGCTCGTTTTAAGCACGGCCATTGGCTGTGGACACTCTCCAGCGCTATTTTTTAAGTTCGTAAAAGATGTCATTCAATCCCAAGCGTCTGCTCTCATCATTGCCATAGGACGCCATATCACGCAGGTCCCAGAGCAAGTAAAATCTTACGCTCAATCGCAACATTTCCCCATTATTGAAATTCCGTGGCGCGTGCGTTTTTCTGACATCACGCAAGCCGTCATTAATCAGTTACACCAGTGGCACAGGGATGTATTAGATCAGTCTGAACAGGCCCAAAAACAATTCTTACAATTGTTTATCCAAGGCGCTGAACTGTCCACGTTTTGCCGCCATATTCAACAAACAATAGGCTATCCTATCCTCATTCTAGACAGAGGGGGGTATATTCAGGGGAGTAGTCCCAGGACGTCTACATTCAAACGTCGTTGGGACCCAGAATGGTGGTTAGGGGAAGTTGAACGTCTAAAGCTTGATGACACTGTCCCTTCACAGACACCCGTCACCTTATCTGCTATGCCCGTGTATGATCAACAAAGTCATATACTCGTATGGACCGTACAAGTGGCCGGGGATGTCAAAGGCTATATGTTACTGATTTTAGGGGAGAATCAAGGCGTACCCTTCCCTCAAACGGCCACAATGTTGTCTCGTATCATGGAACATGCCACTTCAGTGGCTGCCCTCTATTTTCAGCGTAGCCATGCCATACTCGAGACGGAGTTGAGAATGAGAGGGGACTTCGTATGGCGCTTAGCACAGGGGGACATTAGCGCTGGTGAACTCGGCTTATCCCGTCATCAGACATTTCAATATCGCTTAGATCTCCCTTACGCTTGTTTCGTTGTCCACCCTCATATGAATGCCCATACGAGTAAAAAAGAGTATGAAGAAACAGTCTCAAGTATTAAGACTTGGTTAAAGTGCATGGCCCAAGACATGTACCGTGAGATCATGATCGCTTATGAGGAAACGCTTTTCGTTATATATTTAGAAATTAAGAATCTAGAAGTGCATGACCAACGCCTATGTTTAGACACACTTGACCGCTATATCAGCCATGTAGAAGAGGCGCTTAGAAAAGAGAAACGAACACAAGGTTTGAAGTTGTCGTGGGGTATAGGCGTGATGAATAGAGGCATTAACGCCTTCAAGGAGAGTTATGACGAAGCGTATCTTGCTTTTCAAATTGGCCACCGTGAGCGTCAACCTGGTCATCGAAGTACGTTTCAGAACACGCGACACTATCGTTTATTCGCTACATTATCTGAGAATGCAGAGGTGCAAGCGCTACTTACTGAAACCATTGAACCTATTATGGCTTATGACCGACAGAGGGGCATGCATTTGGCACACACATTGATGACGTATATCCAACATAAGAGTAATGTCAGTCAAACGGCTAGGGCCCTCCATCTTCACCGACAATCCCTCGGCTACCGCTTAAAACGCATCGAGACATTGACCGGATTGTCTTTGGAGGACCCTGACTCGCTGATGATGTTATACCTTGGACTCAAGCTATACAAGGATTATGGCCATGTGGATGCCTAGTAAGATGGCTGGCAATCTCATTTTTCATCGTCCTCTTTTCCTTGATTGGTCATTTGAGCCGGTTGCACATATTGGTCATACGCCTCGGCCGTCATGATGCCACTGTTGATAGCGGCTTCTTTTAACGTAATCCCTTGTTCATAAGCCGATTTAGCAATGGTGGCTGCTTTTTCATAGCCAATATGGGGGTTAAGGGCTGTGACGAGCATCAATGATTGGTTCACTTTCTCCGCCATCGCTTTTTTGTCTGGCATTAAGCCTTGGATTGCCTTTGCATCAAATGAAGCCATAGCATCAGCGAGTAGCCTGACTGATTGCAAAAAGTTATGGGCCAGCACAGGCTTGAAAGTATTCAGTTGAAAATGGCCTTGGCTAGCGGCAACACCAATTGTTGTGTCATTTCCAATCACTTGGCATGCTACCATTGTGAGGGCTTCACTTTGAGTCGGGTTGACCTTACCGGGCATGATCGAGCTTCCTGGTTCATTGGCAGGTATCTGTATCTCACCTAACCCCGCTCTTGGACCGCTAGACAACCACCGTATGTCATTAGCGATCTTCATCAGGTCAGCCGCCAGTGCTTTCAGCGTGCCATGGACATAGACAAGAGCATCATAACTAGTGAGGGCATGAAACTTGTTTTCCGAAGATGTGAAACTTTGTCCGGTTAGTTTCGACACCTTTTCCGCTACTCGCTGTCCAAATTCAGGGTGGGCATTTAAACCGGTTCCCACGGCCGTTCCCCCAATGGCCAGGGCGTTCATATGTTGGACACTCTCACTGATCATCTGGTCGTTTTTCTTAAGCATATGCTGCCAGGCGCTGACCTCCTGCCCAAAGGTCATCGGTGTCGCGTCCTGTAAGTGTGTGCGACCAATTTTAATAACATCTTGATAATCACGCTGCTTTTGCTCCAGTGTGGCTTGTAGGCTTTGTAATGACGGCCGTAATCTATCTTCGACTAACATGACACCGGAGATATAGATCGCTGATGGGAACGTATCATTAGAGCTCTGTCCGCGGTTCACATCATCATTAGGATGCACACGAGGTTGACTCCCTTTTGTCTGTAATATTTGGTTCGCACGGTTAGCCAAAACTTCATTCATGTTCATGTTGCTTTGGGTGCCGCTGCCCGTTTGCCATACCACAAGCGGAAAGTGTTCATCCCACTTCCCTTGTAAGACCTCATCCGCCGCAGTGGTGATCGCATGAGCCTTTTCCGCTGGCAATTCGCCTAGCTCCTCGTTAGTGAGTGCTGCACACTTCTTTAATAGTGCTAAAGCCCTCAACACCTCTTGTGGCATCATTTCTTGCCCTATTTTAAAGTTCTCTAAACTCCTCTGGGTTTGAGGCCCCCATAATTTATCTGCCGGAACCTTGATTTCCCCTAAGGTATCTTTTTCAATCCTGTAGTCCAAAATATCGATGCCTCCCTTGCCCTTCACGTGAGTGTCCCCATTTGGTTATATGATGGATTTAAGCCCTTCCAGATCGGGTAAATCTTTAAAATGATGAACATAGATGGCGCCTTGGCGTCCTTCATAAGCCGGGATCGTCCACACCTTATTCTTAGCCGCTCGGTCTAAGTCTGATTCCACCATGCGCTGATATTTCCTATCTTGTAAAGCCTGCTCAAAGTCAGGACCAGAAAGGCCTATCCTTTCAGCAATGGACGTTAGAACGTTCACATCCTCGATGTTTTGGTCCCGTTGCCATACTGCTGCAAAGACTTCCTTCTGGTAAGCTGATAGCACCCCTTTTTCTCGCGCAAATTGACTCCCAATATGGGCAGGTATTGTACTTCCTTTATGCGTAGGAGGGTTTAGCACCAGGCCAGCCTTTTCTATGAGTTGTTGTAAGAAAGCTTTGGCCTCTTCCGCATAGCCTTCCGGTTTCTGAGGGGGTTGCGCTCCCTCTGGCATCTGCCAAGCCGTCCATTGCAGCTGAATTCCTTCCTCTTCTAAAGGTCGCAGAGACACCGTCTCTGTGTAACAAAATGGTCAATAGAAATCGTAGTAGATGGTTAACGTTCGATTCATATGATTTTTCCTCCTCTTGTTATGTTTTCCTTACGTTCTCTTGCCAGATCTATAGTGCCACGGATCTGTGTACATGAAGAAAGGGGGCTTCAACGTGCTATCTACTTTGGCCCCCTTACTCATGAGTCTATCTAAAAGATGACCTCTACAACAAAAAAGCCAATCATGCCCAGCTGAATGACCGCTTTGGCTATGGTGCTACTAAGAAAGCCAGCGATTGTCCCTAGAGCAATTTTTAAGGCTTCATCCGAACTTTTCTCTTGGGTGAGTTCTACAGCATAAACAGCGATAAAGGGCACGATAATTAAACCGAATGGCGGATAAATAAAGGCACCGATAATAATACCTAGTATACCAGCCCATTCACCCCGTCTACTTCCCCCACTTTTCTTAACGAAATGCCGGCTGGCAATAAAGTCGACAAAAAACATAAAAATGGTGAGTACAGCCATCGTGATCCAGAAGAACAGGGACAGTTCATCAGGAGATATCAAGAAACGATAGACAAGGAAGCCACCCCATAGAACCAAAACGGACGGTATAATGGGAAAGATAAGACCGATGAAGCTGAGTAAGAAAAAGCCGACAATTATAAGCCAGTATAATATTTCCAATGATCCCCCTCCTTTCAATGGTGTGGTATTTGTATACAATAGTATGTACCATCACCCTGTATATGAATCCTCTGTTCTTTAGAGTTTTGGCCCGTTACTCTCTTGTATATTCCTTTGTATGTTGCTCAGGCAAGGTCCAGATATAATAATGTTTGGTAAACAATCTCGTTTCTACCACTTTCGTTTCTCCGTCTTTCTCAAACACGAGCCCAGATCCCATCTGTTCCTTGTAACGCCAACCGTCTTGTGCCAGATAGCTTTTGATGACATCGTAATGGTTTTCACTAGGCTTGTAAATGGAGATATATCTTCTTGGCCCATCCGATATTTGAGCGTAGGCGGCATCTGTGGCATGTAGCTCGACAATTCCTTTCACAACTGGCACGGGATTTCCTTCTTGAAAAATAACCGGTCCATAAAAGCCCATAATCATACCGAGCAACAAACACGTCACCACCACGGTGGATAGAACCAGCACCACTTTACGTTTTAATCGTTTTATGATGTGATGCTCACCCTGAGGAGATACCTCCACTTGTTCTTCTTTATTCGGAGTATGTATCGCCTCTGTTCCATGTTGTAGCATCTCTCGACAAACAGGACACTCTTTAATATGTTTTTCTATTAACGTGTTACTCTCCTCGCTCGTTAAGTCATCCAAGTATGAAGGCATCAAATCTTGTATGACTTGACAGCTTATTTTATTCACATCGATTCGCCTCCTTTAATTGGGCTTGGATTTTTTGCTTAGCTCTGTAAAAAGTCACTCTAGCCCAATTCTCGCTATGGGCGAAAATGTGACTTATTTCCCTAAAACTTAACTCGTTAAAATGCCGAAGGATAAACACTTGCTTATAAGGTTCTTTGAGCTTTGAAATAACATCTAGCAAATAGGCCTGTTCTTCTTGTTGTACAACATGTTTTTCTGGTTGGTGGTTGTATGAAACAAGGTGTGTATCTTCGAGCATCGTTTTGGTCCATTTTGCCTTTTTTCTTAGTGACTTGAGATACACGTGCTTGGCCACCTGATACAACCAAGTCGATACCTTCGCATCCCCTTTGTACCTGTGAATCGATATAATGGCCTGATAAAAGGTTTCTTGCAAAAGCTCTTCAGCCTCATGTTCGTTCCCACACAAGTAAAGTAGAAAGGTATACAGTTGTTGGTGATAGGCTCTATAGAGGTGTTGAATATCTGGCAATACTTCCCCTCCTTCCTGCTCCTCCTATCTATAAGTCCCACATCGTGACGAAACGTTACAATAAAATTAAAATAACGCGTTAATAGAGTGCTTTAGAGTACTAGATTATAGTTGATGTTAGGTTTAAAATTGTTAGGAGCAAGGACAGTTTTAAAAGGTGGTGCAGTATGGCATATTCGCAAAAAAGTATTATTTTTGCTTTTATCTTTTTTATTATGATTATGGCTGTTGGTGTGTTGTTCATTTATTATCGGACAGAGCGACAACAAGAAAAAGGTTTGTTATTTAAGCTCTTCGGATACACTAACTTATCTACATTTCGTTTCTTAATCAACCAGTTTCCTCTCCCTATTGGTATCCCAATTGCTTTATGGCTTAAAAAACGAGCAAGCTTGAACAAAGTTATCAAAGGGCGTGCGATTCTTTTCGGTGCCTTTCTTTTTGTCCTAGGGTTAGTGCCCATTCATCATTACATTGAAGACGTTTTGTACCCTAGAGATCATATGTCAACTTATCTCCATGAGGACCTTGAAGGCTATGGCTTTAACCTCATGATCAGTGATTCCCAACGTACCTATACACTCTTAACGGAGAAGGATGAGGAAGGTGTGCAGCTTTATCAGGCTTTAGCCAAAGCTAAACCATCAGAGCAAAGTAGCAGCGGTCGCTTTCCTCCAGACCATTTGATAGTGGAACTTCGGCAGGATCATGAGGATGACCGTTTTCATACTTTAACTTTTGAGATTGGGGACAATAACCAGCTGTACCTTAAGACAGAGGAAAGGGTTTTTGTCTTCACTGCCCCCGAATTCAATGATACTGTAAGGGGTATTATACATCGAACAAAAGAACGTCGTACTTTGAAACTCATTGATATCTATGATCCTGATAGTGGAAAGCTAATCAAAAGATTATATGATAAACAGACACTAGAGGAGATTGATAAGCTCCTAAGCACTGGACATTCGGGGGAACAAAAACCAGAAGATCCTTATTATCAGATTAGGGGCTTCACTCGTAGTGGCGAACTACTGGCTGGGGCTTACAATCAAACGAATGGTATGCTAACGATTGGTTACCGTTACAAGCACTTCCCCCCCAATAAACAGGAATGGTTTCAGAATTTACTGGTGCCGCACGTTGAGTGGCCTGAGCTTCCATACTTTCCATCCACCTTCCCTAGTCGGATCGATATTGAGACGGTCGAAGTTGAAACAGAGACGACCGTCAATGGATATGAGTTATATGGATCGGATCGAGTTTTAGTCGAGGACAACGCAGAACTTGAATCACCTTGGGAGAAACGTTTTTATCAGTATCGACTTCTAAGGACATTTAACTATTTTCCCCATCAAGATTGTTCAGGATGCTATAGATATGACGAGTCTAACGCCAAGGGGCATGTCAGCGTTGAACCTGCCGATCATAAAATAAACATAGACCTTGCCCAGGATACTGTCAGACTATTAAAAGACATAGGAGCTGAAAAGATAGCCTTTAGGATCGACGGAAGGTTCTATAAGGATGACCCAAGCAAGATGGATGTCACCGTTCGATTTAGTAAAGAAAAACAGGCTCATGAAATCACATTCAGAAAAACCGAATGGACTGTGATTAGGGATAATTTAAAAAGATTAAGTGAATAAGTCTGATCATGATCCTCCGTGGTCAGAGCTTAATAGACTTGTTGACTACCTTTAAATGGTGCTCGCTTCATCTTATCCTATCCTATAGACATACAAAAAAACTCTCGGAATGACACAGCACCCGAGAGTTTTTGCACTGGCTTAAACACTTGATTTAAATGGACGTTTCACCCAGTTACCTGCTTTGTTAATCGTAGGTATCATAAAGTTTGGACTGATAACGTGCTGTAAAAAAATATAGATTAAAAATATATTTAATATCACTAGCATTGCATTAATTAAGTTTGAACATTCATA